>NZ_VISI01000001.1:620000-627447 GCF_007827365.1 Olleya sp. Hel_I_94 | reverse complement strand
TTAATAAAGTTCCATCTAAATCGGAAACTATTAATTTAATTTGGCTTAAAGACATGTGCAATTCAATATTTAAAATGTAAAGCTAGTGGATAAGTTTGTTATAAAACAATTATTATAGTTTAAGTTATAATTAAATGGCATAAAAAAATCCGATTCAATTAAGAATCGGATTTTCTATTTTATAAGCGAAGTATTGTTATACAAATGGCAAAATGCCCTTTATTTTACTTTATTCACAATTGCTTCAAAAGCATCTGGATTGTTCATTGCTAAATCAGCTAAAACCTTACGGTTTAATTCGATATTATTAGCTTTTACTTTACCCATAAATTGTGAGTAAGACATTCCATGTAATCTTGCTCCAGCGTTAATACGCGTGATCCATAATGCACGGAAAGTTCTCTTTTTGTTTCTACGGTCTCTGTATGCATATTGCATAGCTTTATCAACCGCGTTTTTGCTACTGTCCAAACGTTTTTACGACGTCCAAAGTAACCTTTTGCTTGTTTAAGCACCTTTTTTCTTCTGGCTCTTTTGGCAACAGAATTTACTGATCTAGGCATAATTTAAATTGTTTTTTGTAGTAGGCGGTTAATTAATTAACCACTTTGTAAAGGCCTAACTCCAGGGTTTATAAATAATTTGTAACCAATTAAGGTAATGTTACTTTAAACGCATCATTACTTTAATATTGTTCTCATCCGCTTTATGTACTAAACCGTCATGAGTTAACTTAAGCTTACGTTTTTTAGACTTCTTTGTTAAGATGTGACTTTTAAAAGCGTGCTTTCTTTTAATTTTACCAGTACCAGTAAGCTTGAAACGCTTTTTAGCACTAGATTTTGTTTTCATTTTAGGCATTTTGTTTCCTAGTTTTAATTATTTCGCTTATAATATTGTGGTCCTTAATAAAGGATACTATTTACTTTTTAGGAGCAATAAACATGGTCATACGCTTTCCTTCAAGTCTTGGCATTTGCTCTACTTTTCCAAATTCTTCCAAATCTTGAGCTAATCGTAATAATAATATTTGTCCTTGCTCTTTAAACACAATTGATCTCCCTTTAAAGAAAACAAAAGCTTTTAGCTTTGCACCTTCTTTTAAGAATTTCTCGGCGTGTTTCTTTTTAAATTCGTAATCATGGTCATCTGTTTGAGGACCAAATCGAATTTCTTTGATAACAACTTTTGTAGCCTTGGATTTTAATGCTTTTTCCCGCTTCTTCTGTTCATAAAGAAACTTCTTGTAATCCATTATTTTACATACAGGCGGATCTGCTTTAGGCGAAATCTCCACCAAGTCAAGTTCTTGCTCTCTTGCAAATTCTCTTGCTTCTTTAGTGGTATAAATTCCTACTTCAACATTTTCTCCAACTAGACGCACTTTTTCTGCTCTAATCTTACCGTTAATGTTGTGCTGATCTTCCTTAATGATTCTTGCCGGACCTCTTGATCTTTTTCTACGTATTGCTATGACTTATATATTTTAGTTAAACTTAATTTTAAAATTGTCTTTTTGTTTTATTTATCTCTGTTTTAACAATTTCTGCAAAGGTATCTACACTAATCGTGCCTAAATCTTCACCACCATGTTGTCTTACAGATATCTTGTTTTCTGCTTCCTCTTGTTCCCCAATGATAATCATATAAGGCGTTTTACTCATTTCAGCCTCTCTAATTTTCTTACCAATGGTCTCGCTTCTGTTATCTACAAGTGCGCGAATTTCGTGATTTTCTAGCAAAGTTAAAACTTTTTTCACCGTATTTCTCGTATTTCTCACTAAGAGTTAATATAGAAACTTGATTTGGCATTAACCAAAGCGGGAAATTTCCTCCTGTATGTTCCAGTAAAATTGCTATAAAACGTTCCATACTCCCAAAAGGCGCACGGTGTATCATTACAGGTCTGTGTGTTTCATTATCACTACCTTTATAAGATAATTCAAAACGTTCTGGTAAATTATAATCAACCTGAATAGTTCCTAATTGCCATTGTCTACCTAAAGCATCCTTAACCATAAAGTCTAATTTAGGTCCGTAAAATGCAGCTTCGCCAGTTTCTATAACATAATTTAAATTTTTATCTTTCGCAGCATTTATAATAGCTTGTTTCTGCTTTTTCCCAGTTTTCTAAACTTCCAATATATTTTTCTGGCTTTTCTGGGTCACGCAATGATACTTGTGCAGTAAAGTTTTCAAATCCTAAAGATCCAAATACATACAACACTAAATCAATAACATTTTTAAACTCTTGATCTAATTGATCTGGAGTACAAAAAATATGGGCATCATCCTGCGTAAAACCTCTAACTCTTGTTAAACCATGTAATTCGCCACTTTGTTCATATCTATAAACAGTACCAAATTCAGCAAAACGCTTTGGTAAATCTTTGTAAGACCATTGCATACTGTTATATATTTCACAGTGATGTGGGCAGTTCATTGGTTTTAGTAAAAATTCCTCACCTTCTTTTGGCGTAGTAATTGGCTGGAAGCTATCTTCACCATACTTAGCATAATGTCCAGAAGTAACATAAAGCTCCTTTTGTCCTATATGTGGTGTAACAACCATTTCATAACCTGCTTTTTTCTGAGCAGCCTTTAAAAAAATCTTCTAAACGCTCACGTAAAGCAGCACCTTTTGGTAACCATAAAGGTAAACCTGCTCCAACTTTTTGAGAAAAAGTAAAAAGCTCAAGTTCTGTTACCTAACTTTCTATGGTCACGTTTTTTAGCTTCTTCTAATAAAGCTAAGTATTCAGTTAATTCTTTTTGTTTTGGAAAAGATGTTCCGTAAACACGTGTTAATTGTGGTTTGTTTTCATCACCTCTCCAATAAGCACCTGCAACAGATAATATTTTTACAGCTTTAATAATCCCTGTGTTCGGGATATGTCCACCACGACACAAATCAGTAAAAGTAGAATGGTCACAAAAAGTAATAGTCCCATCCTCAAGATTTTCAATTAATTCAGTCTTATATTCATTGTCTTTATATAAAGATAAAGCATCGGCTTTAGTAACAGATCGCATAGCAAACTCATGTTTGCCTCTTGCAATCTCTAACATTTTAGTTTCAATGTTTTTAAAATCTTTATCAGTAATGGTCTCATTACCAAAATCAACATCATAATAAAAACCATTATCAATAGCAGGACCAATAGTTAATTTACTATTAGGATATAACTCCTCAATCGCCTGAGCTAATACGTGGGCAGAACTATGCCAAAATGCTTTCTTTCCTTCATCGTTAGTCCAAGTGTAAAGTACCAAAGATCCATCTGTTGTTAATTTCGTAGATGTTTCAACGGTTGTTCCATTAAAGCTTGCCGAAATAACATTTCTTGCCAATCCCTCGCTAATACTCTTAGCAACATCCATAGGTGTAGAATCTTTTTCAAAAGATTTACACTACCGTCCGGTAAAGTAATTTTTATCATCAATATAATATTAGACCGCAAATATAATAGGATATTAGTAATTGGCAATACAACTCTTAACTAATACTAAATAAATTCACACAATAAAATAATGGCGTTACCCAAAGGGTCAGGCTTTCACTACTCGCTTTTTTTACATAATATTATACATATACATAATGTCTATTTGTAATACGCAATATAATAGCCAATATATAATAGGAAACAAAAAAGAGCTCAAGCAGACCGTTCAATCCTTAACGCAAGCATCTCAAACTAATTTATACTAGTAAAAGTAACATAGTGTCTATTAAACCACCGTAATTAGTTTAAATCACAACCAATTCAAATAAAAATATTTCATAACCTGTTAGCAATAAGGCATTAAAGGTTTGTATTAAAATAAAATTAAAAAAAGATTAAAAAAAGGGTTGTGGGAAAGAAAAAGGCTTGTATATTTGCACCCCGAAAACGACGTAACTGATGTTACTGAGAGTAGAGGAAAACGTTCTAAGATATATTGAAAGTGAAGTTTAAAAAAGAAAAAACTTTTTTTTTAAATAAAGCTTGTGGGATTTAAAAAAGCGAATTATATTTGCACCCGCTTAAGGAAATAACATCTTAAGAGACAGAGAAAAAAGTTCATAAACATATTGAATTGACAGCGTAAGAATTAATTGGAAACGATTAATTTAAACAAACGAGAATAAACCATTTTGAGTACTGAAAACATTATTAATTGTTAAAACATAGTCGTAAGACTTAAAATTTAACGATGAAGAGTTTGATCCTGGCTCAGGATGAACGCTAGCGGCAGGCTTAACACATGCAAGTCGAGGGTAGCAGGGAGCTTGCTCCGCTGACGACCGGCGAACGGGTGCGTAACGCGTATAGAATCTACCTCTTTACTAAGGGATAGCCCAGAGAAATTTGGATTAATATCTTATAGTATGTTAACTTGGCATCAAGATGACATTAAAGGTTACGGTAAGAGATGACTATGCGTCCTATTAGCTAGATGGTGTGGTAACGGCACACCATGGCAACGATAGGTAGGGGCCCTGAGAGGGGGATCCCCCACACTGGTACTGAGACACGGACCAGACTCCTACGGGAGGCAGCAGTGAGGAATATTGGACAATGGAGGCAACTCTGATCCAGCCATGCCGCGTGCAGGAAGACTGCCCTATGGGTTGTAAACTGCTTTTATACAGGAAGAAACACTCTCACGTGTGAGAGCTTGACGGTACTGTAAGAATAAGGATCGGCTAACTCCGTGCCAGCAGCCGCGGTAATACGGAGGATCCAAGCGTTATCCGGAATCATTGGGTTTAAAGGGTCCGTAGGTGGATAATTAAGTCAGAGGTGAAATCCTGCAGCTCAACTGTAGAATTGCCTTTGATACTGGTTGTCTTGAGTATTATGAAGTAGTTAGAATATGTAGTGTAGCGGTGAAATGCATAGATATTACATAGAATACCAATTGCGAAGGCAGATTACTAATAATATACTGACACTGATGGACGAAAGCGTGGGAGCGAACAGGATTAGATACCCTGGTAGTCCACGCCGTAAACGATGGTCACTAGCTGTTCGAACTTCGGTTTGAGTGGCTAAGCGAAAGTGATAAGTGACCCACCTGGGGAGTACGTTCGCAAGAATGAAACTCAAAGGAATTGACGGGGGCCCGCACAAGCGGTGGAGCATGTGGTTTAATTCGATGATACGCGAGGAACCTTACCAGGGCTTAAATGTAAATTGACAGGTTTAGAAATAGACTTTTCTTCGGACAATTTACAAGGTGCTGCATGGTTGTCGTCAGCTCGTGCCGTGAGGTGTCAGGTTAAGTCCTATAACGAGCGCCAACCCCTGTTGTTAGTTGCCAGCGAGTCATGTCGGGAACTCTAACAAGACTGCCAGTGCAAACTGTGAGGAAGGTGGGGATGACGTCAAATCATCACGGCCCTTACGTCCTGGGCTACACACGTGCTACAATGGTAGGGACAGAGAGCAGCCACTGGGTGACCAGGAGCGAATCTATAAACCCTATCACAGTTCGGATCGGAGTCTGCAACTCGACTCCGTGAAGCTGGAATCGCTAGTAATCGCATATCAGCCATGATGCGGTGAATACGTTCCCGGGCCTTGTACACACCGCCCGTCAAGCCATGGAAGCTGGGAGTGCCTGAAGTCCGTCGCCGTAAGGAGCGGCCTAGGGTAAAATCGGTAACTAGGGCTAAGTCGTAACAAGGTAGCCGTACCGGAAGGTGCGGCTGGAACACCTCCCTTTCTAGAGAAAGACAATTATTGTGTTTTTTTATGTAAACAAAAAGTTTATTCTCCTGCTGTTGATTTATAATCTATTATAGTAGAGTCTCATAGCTCAGCTGGTTAGAGCGCTACACTGATAATGTAGAGGTCGGCAGTTCGAGTCTGCCTGAGACTACTAATACTATGATAAAAGGAAATTCTAGAAGTTGTCAATTCTAAATAAGTAATTCTGAATAGAACATTCGGGATTCCTATATGGGGGATTAGCTCAGCTGGCTAGAGCGCCTGCCTTGCACGCAGGAGGTCATCGGTTCGACTCCGATATTCTCCACTATTCAGTTTTAACTGAAAAAGTTCTTTGACATATTGAAAAAAGATACATGAAAATTTAGTGAGATTTTTCTCATTAAAATTAATGTGGTATTATACTAATCGTAGTATAATACTGCATAGAACTCATTAAAAAGCAAATAGTACAATAAGCTAAATAAGAGCGTATGGGGAATGCCTAGGCTCTCAGAGGCGATGAAGGACGTGATAAGCTGCGAAAAGCTGCGGGGATTGGCACATACAAATTGATCCGTAGATATCCGAATGGGGCAACCCAGCATATTGAAGATATGTTATCCGAAAGGAAGTAAACCCGGAGAACTGAAACATCTAAGTACCCGGAGGAGAAGAAAACAAAAGTGATTCCGTTAGTAGTGGCGAGCGAACGCGGATTAGCCCAAACCAGTATTGTTAAGGCAATGCTGGGGTTGTAGGACTACAATATTTGAGCTGTAATGAATTAGAATAGTTTGGAAAGACTAACCAAAGAGGGTGATAGTCCCGTATAAGTAAAGAACAGTAAGATAGTAGTATCCTGAGTAGCGCGGGACACGAGTAATCCTGTGTGAATCAGTCGGGACCATCCGATAAGGCTAAATACTCCTGAGAGACCGATAGTGAACTAGTACCGTGAGGGAAAGGTGAAAAGAACCCTGAATAAGGGAGTGAAATAGATCCTGAAACCATACGCTTACAAGCGGTCGGAGCCCTTTGGGGTGACGGCGTGCCTTTTGCATAATGAGCCTACGAGTTACCGTTGCTAGCAAGGTTAAGTGATTAAGTCACGGATCCGTAGCGAAAGCGAGTCTGAATAGGGCGCTTTAGTTAGTAGTGGTAGACGCGAAACCGTGTGATCTACCCATGGGCAGGTTGAAGCTGTAGTAACATACAGTGGAGGACCGAACCGGTTGACGTTGAAAAGTCTTCGGATGACCTGTGGGTAGGGGTGAAAGGCCAATCAAACTCGGAAATAGCTCGTACTCCCCGAAATGCATTTAGGTGCAGCGTTGATTTATAGTTTTATAGAGGTAGAGCTACTGATTGGATGCGGGGGCTTCACCGCCTACCAATTCCTGACAAACTCCGAATGCTATAAAATGTTAATCAGCAGTGAGGGCATGGGTGCTAAGGTCCATGTCCGAAAGGGAAAGAACCCAGACCATCAGCTAAGGTCCCAAAATATATGTTAAGTTGAAAAAACGAGGTTGAACTGCTTTGACAGCTAGGATGTTGGCTTGGAAGCAGCCATTCATTTAAAGAGTGCGTAACAGCTCACTAGTCGAGCGGTTCGGCATGGATAATAATCGGGCATAAACATATTACCGAAGCTATGGACTTGTAAAAGTGGTAGGGGAGCATTGTAGTGGCGTTGAAGGTGTGCTGTGAGGTATGCTGGAGTAGCTACAAAAGAAAATGTAGGCATAAGT